>NZ_OZ075153.1 GCF_964056675.1 Buchnera aphidicola (Anoecia corni)
ATTTATGCATGTGGTTATGATATATTAAAAGCTTGATAATTAAAAATAAATGCAAAATAACATTTATTAAATCTTTTAAAAAGAAATATAAACATTAGAAATTTTTCATTTATAAAACTGTGAAAAAACGGATCTTATCTTAATGGAAAAATTAATAGAAAAATTTATATATTTTTCACGTTGGTTAATGTTACCTGTATACATGGGTTTAGCAATTGGATTTATATTGTTAACAATAAAATTTTTTGGACAAATATTTTATGTAATTCCAAAAATTTTTTATATATCCGAATCCGATTTAGTATTAATTATTCTTTCGTTGATAGACATTTCTTTAGTCGGTGGATTACTAGTAATGGTAATGTTTTCAGGGTATGAAAATTTTATATCTAAAATGAAAATTAAAAAAGATATAAAATTAGGTTGGATGGATACTATGGACGTAAATTCAATAAAAATAAAAGTAGCATCATCCATAGTAGCTATTTCTTCCGTTCATTTACTAAAAATTTTTGTTGAAGCTGAATACATATTAGATAATAAAATTATGTGGTCTATTTTAATTCACTTAACTTTTGTTGTTTCAGCATTTGTAATGGTTTCAATAGATAAAATGAGAAAAAAAAAACTAAAGGTTAAACTAAAATGAAATTAAAAAGAAAAATTTATGTTTCTAATTCTGTTCCTTACTTTTATCCTCCTAAAAATGATAAAGCTCGCCCATCTTTTATTCAGTATGCTATTAATAAAGCAAAAAATATAGATTTTTCAAGAACGGGATTAGATTATTTTATTGTAGCAACAAGAAATTTTTCTGAAAAAAACAGGTTTATCAGAAAAAGAAAATTAAACTCTCACAGAGCTTTAGCTATGCGAGTAATTGTTCAAGCTATGTTGTATCATTACAACATGCTTTCTAAGCTTGTACAGGCCTCTATAGAGCAATTATCGGATGAATGTAGGTTATCTACCATCTCTTCAGCTGGAAATAAATCGATTACTCGGGCATCTAGATTAATTACTGATTTTATGGAACCTATTGGATTAATAAAATGTGAAAAAAAATGGGATAGGGTATTAGGACATTACATGCCTAAATTGATAACGTTAACTCCACTTTTTTTTTTAATTTTAGATATTAAAATGGAAAGATTAGAAAATGCAAGATATCAAAGATTAGGATGGATAAATAAAGGTTTAATTGAAAAAGGGAGTAAACCTATTACTCTAGATGAAGCTTGTCAGAGATGTAAAGATCAACAGATTCGGAACATGATAAAATATAGATTAGATCAACACAATTTGAAATTAAAAGTGAATAGAGCTAAAAAATTGGTTTCCTTAAATGAAGTAGAAGCAAAACAAAAAATTCTTAGAAATTTAATTTCCAGATATTCTGTTATAGAATTAACAGTTATGGGATTTTCTGGACTTAAAAAACAAGTGAATATAGAGTATTTTTTTTTAAAAAAATTATTCTTTAATGATCAATAAGTTCTATATTTTTTTTTT
>NZ_OZ075154.1:0-305 GCF_964056675.1 Buchnera aphidicola (Anoecia corni)
TACCTAAAAATTTCCATTTTTTTGGGTTTTTTTTACCTAAAAATTTCCATTTTTTTGGGTTTTTTTACCTAAAAATTTCTATTTTTTTGGGTTTTTTTACCTAAAAATTTCCATTTTTTTTTGTTTTTTTACCTAAAAATTTCCATTTTTTTTTTGGGTTTTTTTACCTAAAAATTTCCATTTTTTTGGGTTTTTTTTACCTCATTTTTTACCTCATTTTTTACCTCATTTTTTACCTCATTTTTTACCTCATTTTTTACCTCATTTTTTACCTCATTTTTTACCTCATTTTTTACCTCATTTTT
>NZ_OZ075154.1:574-3567 GCF_964056675.1 Buchnera aphidicola (Anoecia corni)
AAAAAAAAAAAATCAAAAAATCATACAGATAACCAAAAAACATTTATATATTTTATATACAAAGCATATATATATATATAAATATGTTATTGATAAAATCGTTTATTAAATTAATTTACTATAATTAATTCTTAAATTTTAAATATATATATATATATATATATATGATATAATATTAATAAAAAAATACATTAATAATGTATTTATATACTTTATAAAATCTATACGTTATATAATTGTATACAAGTTCGTATTATTTTATAAACTAAAATTCTTTTCTTAATTCAAAAAGAAAAAAATAATTTTAAATTTAGATATGTTTCTAAAAAAGCTTTAAAACGAATTTAAACAACTTTTGTTGTATACTAATACAAATCTATAAAACAACTATTAAAACCTCGTAAGAAGCTATACAAGAAGAATTAAGGCTATTTAAAGTTATTATTTATGATGTAATTGCTAAAGTTAAAAATTTTCATTTTTTTTTGATTTTTTTAAAAAAATTTTGTACCCCCTACTTGCATTTAAAGATTTTTAAGATAGTTAAAATTTACCCCTACTTGCATATAATTTTTTCAGGCATAAAATTATAGTAAATTTTGATGTAAATTTTGATGTAAATTTTGATGTAAATTTTGATGTAAATTTTGATGTAAATTTTGATGTAAATTTTGATGTAAATTTTACTTAATTTTCATATTAAAAATTAAACTTTTTTAGGCTTAAATTTATTAGAATTTAAGAACAATAAATGATATAATTTTTGTATTAAAATAATTAATAATAATTGTTAATTTAATTCAATAAAATTGTGTAATAAAAAAATGAATTTAATGCAGGTAATAAAAAAAAAATCTAATTATTATTTTAATCCTACTGATATTTTTTCACGTCTTTGTAACAACATTCCAGCTACTCTATTATTAGAATCTGCAGAAGTAAAAAATAAAAATAAGATTACTAGTATGATAATTACAAATTCAGCTTTAAAAATTTCTGCTTTTGGAAGAAATGTAATTATAAAAATACTAACAATTAATGGACAAAAATTTATTTCAAAATTTATTTGTCTATTATCTAAAAAAATAAAAGTTATTTATTCTATTAATTCAATTACACTAAAATTTCCGAAAATAGATAAAAATTTTGATGAAGATAAAAGAATTGTTGCTTTATCTATTTTTGATTCTTTAAGAACAATTCTAAATAGTTTTAAATCTGAAAAAGATTTTGAAAAAGCAATGTTTTTAGGAGGATTTTTTTCTTACGATTTAGTTTCTAACTTTGAGTTATTACCTAAATTAAAATCAACTCAAAATTGTCCTGATTTTTGTTTTTATTTATCAGAAATTTTAGTTATTTTAGATCATCAAAAAAAAAATTGTTTTATTCAAGCTAGTTTATTTAGCCAAAATATTATAGAAAAAAATAGAATTCTAAAAAAAGTAGAAGAAATAGATCAAATATTAAAAAAAATGACTCCAGTTCAGTTAAATAAAAAAATTGGATCTACAAAAATTATAACTAATAAAAATGATAAAGAATATTGTGAAATCATTAAAAAAGTTCAATCTTATATCAGGAAAGGAGATATATTTCAGGCTGTCCCTTCTAGAAAATTTTTCATTTCTTGCCCATATCCTTTATCCGCTTATCACATATTAAAAAATACAAATCCAAGTCCATACATGTTTTATATGCAAGATTATAAATTCACTTTGTTTGGAGCATCGCCAGAAAGTTCATTAAAATATAATCCCAAAAATAGAAAGATAGAAATTCATCCTATAGCTGGAACTAGACTAAGAGGTTTAAAAAAAGATAATAAAATAGATTTTGATTTAGATAATAGAATTGAGTTAGAAATGAGAACAAATAAAAAAGAATTAGCAGAACACATTATGCTTGTTGATCTTGCTAGAAATGATTTAGCTAAAATATGTAAAACTGGAACAAGATATGTCTCAGATCTCCTCAGAGTCGATAAATACAAACATGTGATGCATTTAGTATCTTGTGTAAGAGGAGAGTTAAAAAATCATTTAGATTGCTTACACGCTTATCAGGCATGTATGAATATGGGAACTTTAACTGGATCTCCTAAAGTTAAAGCTATGGAAATAATTTCTAAACTAGAAAAAGAAAAAAGAGGAACTTATGGAGGTGCAATAGGTTATTTAACTTCTTCCGGTGAAATGGATACTTGTATTATTATAAGATCAGCATATGTTGAAAATAATTTAGCTACCGTTCAAACAGGAGCAGGTGTTGTTTTAGATTCTAATCCGATAGATGAAGCTGAAGAAAGTAGAAATAAAGCAATTACTGTTTTAAAAGCAATTCAAGCATCAAATTTACTATTGGAAGAAATATAAATGGCTAATATTTTGTTATTAGATAACATCGATTCTTTTACATACAATTTAGTTGATCAACTAAGAGTATATAAACATAATGTTCTAATAATTAGAAATAATATAAATTTAAATATTATAATTAATATCCTTAATACAATGAAAGATCCAATAATTTTTTTATCTCCAGGACCTGGTTCTCCAGAAAAAGCAGGTTGTATGTTAGCTTTAATAGAATACAGTATAGGAAAGTTTCCCATTGTTGGAATTTGTTTAGGACATCAAGCTATTGTTAAAGTATATGGAGGTAAAATTAATTATTTAGGAAAAGTTGTACATGGAAAAAAGTCTTTTATTAAACACGATAATTTTGCTATGTTTTATAATTTACCTAATCCATTATCTATAGCTCGATATCATTCTTTATTTTGTGAAAAAGTATCTAGTAATTTTACTATAAACGCTTTTTATAAAAATTTGATTATGGGAATTCGGGATGACAAATTACAAATTTATGGATTTCAATTTCATCCTGAATCTATTTTGACTCTTTTTGGTGATAAATTATTAAATAATACTTTAAAATGGATTATAAAAAATAATTGTAAAAAATAATTAAATATATTTTACTTTTTTTTT